>CAVOFT010000002.1:0-28947 GCA_963695095.1 uncultured bacterium
CGCTGGCCGATCAACTGCTGCCCTGATCGGCGCGCAGCGTCCCCGCCGGGCAGATCTACCTGCGATCAAGCAGGTAGATCGTAGCCGAGCGGCAGCAGTCATCCACGCATCAGTCGCGTCCGGCGGCTCTCTGGACCATGGCCCAGGCGATGCGCGCGTCGGCCAGCGCCTGCACGAGATCGGAGCGCGCCTGCATCAGTTCGGTGGTGGCATCCAGCAGGTCGAGACTCTGGATCCGGCCGGCGTCGAAGAGGATCGCAGCCGCCGCGTAGGCTCGCTCGGCCGTGCTGACTGCCTGACGAGCAGCCACGATTCTCTCGGCCGCGCTGGTCTGTTCCCGGTGCCGGTTTTCGACATCGAGCCGAACGGCGTCCCGGACCTCGTCCACGCTGCGCGCAGCGGCAGTGGCCTCGGCTTGTGCCGCCCGTTTGCCGTGGTAGGAGGCACCCCAGTCCCAGGCCGTCCAGGAGAAGACGAGGGAGAGGTCCCAGGAGTCATCGAAGCGATCCTGCACGGGGAAGTAGCGAGAATTGGGGCGCTCGTAGTTGTACCCGAGACGCAGCGAGGCCTGCGGCCAGAGGGCGGAGCCCTCGACGCCGGCGCGCGCCGCTGCCAATGCGGCCCCCTCCTGCGCGATGGCCAGCTCGGGCCGGGTCGCCATGGCCTCGGACAGGAGCTGCGCGGCGGCCGGGGGAGGCTCCGGAGCCGCGGCCTGCACAAGCTCGGTCAGCTCTAGAGTCGTCGCGGACGGCACTCCGAGCAGAGTGGTCAAGGCCAAGTGCGTGCCGTCTTCCGCGCCGCGGATCTGGACCAGGGACAGCGCGGCTGTCGCCACCCTGCTCTGCACACGGGACACGTCGAGCTCGGTGGCCCGGCCGGCGTCGTAGAGCAGCCGCATCTGCTGCAGGTGCTCGTTGAGGGCTGCGACCAGTTGCTCCGTGACGTCCCGCAGCTGGCGCGCCTTGAGCAGATTGAAGTAGGTCTCTTGCGTGACGGCGCGGACATCGGCGCGCTCGGCGCGCACCCGATGCTGGGCGAGGGCTTCCGCGTGCGCGGTGACCTGGTAGCCGCGGCGCAGGGCGAAGCCGGTGAAGAGCGGCTGGTCCACCGCCAGCCGCAGCGAGTACTGGTTGTCCACCGCCTCGCCGAGCTGGAGGGTGATCGGCTCATCGGGAATGGTCAGCCCCGACAGGCTCAGCGACCCCGGCTCGACGTGGCTCACCCGGCTGTAGCGCGCGCTCAGGGACAGCTTGGGCAGGAACAGGCCCGCCGCCTGCAGCCGTCGGTGCACGGCCGCCGCCGCCTCGTCTTCCCGTATCTTGGTCTCGACGATCGTGGGCCACCGCCAGTTCGACGGCCGTGTGGACGTCCAGGCTCAGACTCTCCTGAGCCGTGCGCGGGGCCCGGCCTCGCCGCCATGGCCATCGCGATCGCCAAGCTGGCAGCGGAAAGCGCTCCGCGGCGAAGTGCATGTTTCATACCGATCTCCCTTCACCGGCCTCCTCGTAGGTCTTGCCGTCGCGGATGTTGTAGATGCGCTTGAATGTGGGGATGATCTTCTCGTCGTGCGTGACCACGATGATCGCGGTCTGGAACTCCAGCGCCAGGCGATTGAGGATCTGCACGACGGCGAGGGCACGCTCGCTGTCCAGGGGCGCGGTGGGCTCGTCGGCCAGGATGATCGGCGGCTTGTTGGCCAGCGCGCGCGCGATCGCCACGCGCTGCTGCTCGCCGCCGGACAGCTCGGGGATGCGCGCGTGGGCCCGGTGCTGGACGTCCAGGGCGGTCAGCATGTCCAGTGCCGTCGCGCGCGCCGCGGGGTTGCCCACGCCGGCCAGCATGGGCAGCAGCGCCACGTTGTCGGTGGCGTCGAGGAAGGGGATCAGATAGGGCGCCTGGAACACGAAGCCGATGCGGTCGCGACGCAGGGCGCGCAGGTCGGTCCGCTTCCAGCCGTCGTCGTAGATCACGTCGCCGGCCAGGGTGAAGCGTCCGGAGGTCGGCTCGATCACCGCGCCCAGGCACTTCAGCAGGGTGGTCTTGCCGGAGCCGGACGGCCCGATCAGGCCGACGACTTCGCCGCGGTCGATCCGCATGTCGACGCCCTTGAGCGCATCCACGGCGGCGGCGCCGCTGCCGTAGCGCTTGGTCAGGTTCTCGATGAGGATCGCGGGTGCCGCATCGTTCATCGTGATCAACCCCCAATCGCCTCGGCCGGGTCGATGCTGCAGCGCCGCGCGGATCGCCAGCACGGAGGCCAGCGCGCAGATCACCAGGGTGAGCACGAAGGCGCGCATCGCATCGCCGGTCTCGAGGAGCACGTACTTGGGAAACACCGGCGCCCATAGCGTGGCGGCGAACTTGCCGACGAAGAAGCCGATGACGCCGAGGCCCAGCGCCTCCTGCATGATCATCGCGGCGATCGTGCGATCGCGGGTGCCGATCAGCTTCAGGACGGCGATCTCCTTGATCTTGCCGAGCGTCATCGTGTAGATGATGAAGGCCACGATGGCCGCGCTCACGACCGCCAGGATGATCAGGAAGAGGCCGATCTGCTTGGCCGCGGTGGCGATCAGCTTCGCCACCAGGATGTCTTCCATGTGCGGCGCTGGTGTAGGCCGTCAGGTGCTTCCAGCGCTTGATGTTGTCGGCCACCTGACGTGCGGATCCTGCCCCGCGTGCCACCCGCACCAGGACGGCGTTGACCCGGTGGCTGGACGGTCTGGATGGACTCGACCGCGTCGAGCAGGCCCGGCTGACCGGGGCGATTGACGGCCGGGTTGGCGGCCAGGCGATTGCGGTCGTTGATGATGGACTCGTTGTCCTTCAGGAACTGCGCTTCCTGCGCGTCCTGCAAGGGGAATGAACACCATCGGATCGCCGCCGGAGGACACCATGCGCCGGGTGAGGCCCACCACGGTGAAGTCGTTGCGACGGATGCGAATGCGGTCGCCCACCTTGAAGCCGGTCTTGGCGTCGGCGACCGCTTCGTAGTGGGACTGGGCGATGGGGCGTCCGGCGATGAGGAAGGCGGGGCCGCCGAGCTTGCCCGGCGTGTAGCCCGCCACCATGACGCGCTGGTCCTTGCCGCCGTGCTCCACCTGCATCGTGAGATAGGCGACGTTGCCGGTCTCGGCCACACCGGGCAGCCCGGCCAGGCTGCGATAGACGTCGTCCTGCAGGCTGGACGGTTCGGCGAACGGCCCGAGCGTGTTCTGCTGCACCACCCAGATGTCCGCCCGGCCGGCGCGCAGCAGCACCTTGGCGTCGTCGACCATGCCCCGATACACGCCGGCCATGGTCAGGGTGACCCCGATCAGCAGCCCGAGGCCGAAGCCGGTGAGCAGGTAGCGGCCGAGGTGGTTGGCGACGTCGCGGCGAGCCAGGTTGATCATGGCTGCCCGACCTTCCGCTGCCGCACGCGGGCGCCGGGCTTGAGCTGCGCGGAGCTGTAGACGATGATGCGCTCGCCTTCGTCCAGGCCGGAGAGGATCTGGGTCACGCCGCCTTGGCCCTGGCTGCCGATGGTGACCGGCTTGAAGCGGGCGCGACCGTCCACGCACTCTGCCAGACGCCGGTCTGGCCGCCCTCGTGGGCGATGGCGGCACTGGGCACGATGAGCACGCCGGTCTCGCCCGGCAGCTGGATGGTGACTTCCGCGAGCTCGCCCATGTAGAGGCTGGGCGGGCGGCGAATCGAAGCTCACGTTGACGACCCGCTCCTCGGTCACCGGGTCGCTCTGCAACTCGATGCGGGCGACGCGGCCCGGCATCGGCGAGTCCGGGCGCGGAGCGGAGCACGATGCTGGCCGGCTGGCCCACCTGCAGGCCCCGGGCGCTCGCCTGATCCACGCGCGCCCGCACCCACAGGCTCTCGGGGACGATGAGGCGCAGGACGGCCTGACCGGCGACCACCGTGGTGCCCGGCTCGGCCTCCCGCGCGACGATGATGCCGTCCACGGGACTCACGAGCCTCAAGGCTGTCGCGCAGGCTGCCCACGCCCTGCAGTTCGGCGTCCACGCGGGCGACCTCCTGCTTCGCGGCCTCCGCGTTGGCGAGCGCTGCCGCCAGCGCCGCCTCGGCCCGCTCGGCCTCGCTGGTGCTGTTGTCGAGCGCTTGCTTGCTGATGACGCGCTGCTCGAACAGCATCAGATCGCGGTCGCGATTGATGCCGGCGAGCTTGGCGCGACTCGTGGCTTCGGCGACCTGCGCCTCTGCCACCTGCACCGCCTGGCGCGAGCGCTCACCGCTGCTGCGCGCCGCCTGCAGGCGGCGGTCCAGATCGACCGGGTCCATTTCCGCCAGCAGCTGCCCGGCCTTTACGGCATCGCCCTGATCCACCAGCACGCGCAGGACGCGCCCGGGCGCAATGGGACCGACCGCGTAGGCCAGTCGCGCCGTCTACCGTGCCGATGCCGAAGACTTCGCGGTGCATGTCGGCACGGACGACGCTGCCGGTCTGCACGGCGACCGGGGCCAGGGGCCCATGGGTCGTGAGCAGCCAGAAGAAGGCCGCCACGAACAGAGCCGCGCCGGCGATGAGAGCGACTAGCTTGGTTCTGGACTTCATGATGTCTCCTGTTCGCGCACGAGCGCCAATCGGAGGAGCTGCCATGACCGCTTCTCCATCTCGGGAAGCGATGCCGGGAGGGCGCCGTCTTTGTAGGCGAACATGAAGCCCATCACCGTTCCCGAGACGAGGAGGACCGCGCCCTCGATGTCGAGGTCCTCGCGGAGGAGACCCGCGGCGGCCGCTTCGCGCAGGCAGGACCTGATGTACTCTCGGCTGCGATTCCTGAGTGCAGCGACGCGCCGGGGACCTTCCGCCCCCAGGGCGTGGGAGATCTGGTCAGAGAAGATGAGCGACTGGATGCCCGGCTGGACGGCCACGGCGCGCAGGCGTTGCAGGACGAAACCTTCAAGCCGCTCCAGGGGATCTCCCGCCGGCTGGGGCGCCGCAGCGATCAGCTCCTCGATCCGGTCCAGGACGGCCCGCGTGATCTCGCCCATGTCCTTGAAATGACGGAAGATCGTCCCGTCCTTGATGCCGACTTCGTGGGCGATCTGGGCCGCGGTGAACTCGCGCAAACCCCGTTCGCCAATGATCTTGATGGCAGCATCGGCGATCTCCCGGCGCCTTACTTCGGTCGGCTGTCTCGTCGTCATCGCTCATCTCCAAGAAGCAAGTACTTGCTAGCATAATAGTCGAGCCTGCCACGGCTGTCAAGACCCAAGATCGCGAGGAGTCAGGCGGATCCCCGAGCCGCGTCCGCGGGCCCCCGCCCCCTTGACGGTAATGCACATATGTGCATAATTGGGCACGGAGGTGCCCCGTGCCCAGGCCGCATTGCTGTCGTCGCATCCAGGGAGAGCCAGCCGCGCCGGTGTTCAAGCCGGCGGGCGTCCCGCTGCGCGCGCTGGAGTCCATCGCCATGACTCTGGATGAGCTCGAAGCCCTTCGCCTTGCCGACCTGGAGGGGCTCTATCAAGAGGAGGCCGCCGCCCGCATGGGCGTGTCGCGCTCCACCTTCAGCCGCATCGTGGCGGCGGCCCACCGCAAGGTTGCCGATGCGCTCGTGCACGGCAAGGCGCTCACGATCGCGGGCGGGCCGGTGGCCTGGGCCGGCGGTGGGCGCCGTGGCCGCTGCCGCGCGGACTGGCAGGCACCCGAACAAGGAGAGGATCCATGAAGCTCTGCATTCCCGTCACCAAGGACGATGGCCTGAAGAGCCCCGTCTGCGCGCACTTCGGCTCGGCGCCGCTCTTTCTCGTCGTCGACACCGAGAGCGGCGACTGCCGCACCATCGCCAACAACAACCAGCACCATGCGCACGGGATGTGCCAGCCGCTTGCCGTCTTGGCCGGCGAGGCCATGGACGCCATCGCCGTGGGCGGCATCGGCATGGGGGCGCTCGGCAAGCTCCAGACGGCCGGCGTGCGCGTCTACCTCGCGGAGCAGGCCACGGTGGCGGCCACGCTGGCCGCCTTGGCCGCGGGGGATCTCGCCGAGATCGACCCGGGCAGGGCCTGCAGCCAGCATGGTCAGGGTCATGGCCAGCACGGCCATGGGCAGTGAGCACGCCCTCTTGACCCTGCGGCCGATCGGCGTCATCCACTCGCCGCATCGCGAGGCGGCGGGGACGCCGATCCAGTCCGTCTATGCCGAGGCCAGCGAGGGCGAGGTCGTGCTGGATCCGGAGTTTGTGCCGGCGCTGGCCGACATCGAGGGCTTCGAGCGCCTCTGGCTGCTCTACGCCTTCGACCGCGCCGGCACCTATCGGCCGCGGGTCGTGCCTTATCGCGACACCGTCGAGCATGGGCTCCTCGCGACCCGCTCGCCCTGCCGGCCCAATCCGCTCGGTCTGTCGGTGGTGCGGCTGCTCGGCCGCGAGGGCAATCGCCTGCGGGTGGCGGGCCTGGACATTCTCGACGGGACGCCGCTCCTCGACATCAAGCCCTATGTGCCCGACTTCGACGCCTTCCCCGGCGCGAAGGCAGGCTGGCTCGACGCCCGGCGCAGCGAGCGCAAGCACGCCGATGGTCGGTTTCATGAAGACGAGGGGGAGTAAGGGAGGAAGGGCGCCGTGATCGCAATCCCGGTGCCGAAGTCGTAATGAACAAGTCAGTCAAGACAGCGCTGCCGCAGGCCACCATCGGCACGGAAGCTATCCTCGAGAGCATCTCCGACGGCGTCTTCACTGTTGATGCCCAGTGGCGCGTCACCTCCTTCAATCGCGCCGCCGAGGAGATCACGCACATCTCCCGCCTGGACGCGATCGGGCGCCGCTGCGCGGAGGTCTTCCGCGCGAGCATGTGCGAGACCGAATGCGCCTTGCGCGAGACGATGGCCACCGGCGTCGCTGTCATCAACCGGGCCGCCTTCATCGTCGACGCCGAGGGCCGGCGCATTCCGATCAGCGTCTCCACCGCTCTTCTGCGCGACGCCACCGGGGCAGTCATCGGGGGGGCGGAGACCTTTCGCGATCTGAGCCTCATCGAGGAACTGCGCAGCGAACTGAAGGGGCGCTCCCAAGTGGGGGACATCGTCAGCCGCAGCGCAGCGATGCGCCCCGTGTTGGCGATGTTGCCTCGCGTTGCCGAGAGCGGCAGTAGCATCTTGATCCAGGGCGAGACAGGCACCGGCAAGGAGCTGGTGGCGCGGGCGATTCACGACCTCAGCCGCCGCCACGGTCCCTTCGTGGCGGTCAACTGCGGGGCGCTTCCTGACACGCTGCTGGAGTCTGAGCTCTTCGGCTACAAGGCCGGCGCCTTCACCGGCGCGGTGAAGGAGAAGCCCGGCCGCTTCGCACTGGCCCGAGGCGGTACGCTCTTTCTCGACGAGATCAGCGAGGTGAGCCCGGCCCTGCAGGTCCGGCTGCTGCGCGTCCTTCAAGAGCGGGAATACGAACCGCTCGGGGGAACGCGCGCGGAGGCCACCGACGTGCGCGTGCTCGCCGCGACCAACCGCGACCTTGCCGCCCTGGTCGCCGCCGGCGAGTTCCGGCAGGATCTCTACTACCGCATCCAAGTGCTGAAGCTCGAGCTGCCTTCCCTGCGCCAGCGCCGCGAGGACATTCCGCTGCTCGTGCAGCACTTCATCACCCGCTTCAACGCCATGCAGGGCAAGCGCGTGACCGGCATCAGCCCCGATGCTCTGGGAGTGCTGACCGCCCACGACTATCCCGGCAACGTGCGGGAGCTGCAGAACATCATCGAGCACGCCTTCGTGCTGCTCGACGAAGGGCGCATCGAGCTCGCGCACCTGCCCGCCGACGTGGTGCCGGTCTTCTCGCGCGCGGCGAGCGGTGGCAAGTTCAGCGCGCTGGCGCGGGCGCTCGAGGCACAAGCCATTCGCGAGGCCCTTGCACGACACGGCGGCAACCGCCTCGCGGCCGCGCAGGAGCTTGGCATACACAAGAGCACCTTCTTCCGAAAGGTCCAGCGCCTTGGGATCGAGTTGCCCGCACAGGACGGCCGCTCCCATGCCAAGACGAAACGGCGGGCCTAGACGGTCGCCACGCCGCGCCTCTGCGCGGCTCCAGGGTCGGCGCCGCGCGACTGCGCTCTCCATTTGCTCAGCCCGCATCGATGCGCAAGGTCCATCCATCGCAGGGGATAGCACAGTCTACACGGATGGCCCGCGCCTGGCGCGATCTCTGCAGTGTCGATGGCGGGAGGTGTCTGAGTTGAGAGTCGCCCTGACCATCTGGGAAGGACACATCGCACCGGTCTTCGATGTCAGTCGTGAGGCCGAGCTGCTGACGATCGACGACGGCATCGTGACCGGTCGCCAACGTGCGAGCATCACGACGGCGACGGCGACCGAGAAGATCGCCCGCCTGCAGGAGCTCGGCGTGGAGACCCTGATCTGCGGCGCTATCTCCGCACCCTTGCAGCATGAGCTGTCCAGCGGTGGCCTGCGCGTCATCGGCTTCGTCGCCGGCGAAACCGAGGCAATCGTGCAGGCGCTCATCGCGGGCAAGCTCCCCAGTCCGGCCTTCGCCATGCCCGGCTGTTGCGGCCGGAGGCTGCGCATCCGCGGTGGCGCGGGTCGCGGCGGCCCGGGCCGGCGCTGGGGCCGCAACGGCCGCCGGTGAGGCCAACCACAACGAGAAGGAGTCAACAATGCCAGGAGGAGATCGGCGGGGTCCTGAGGGACGAGGCCCGCGAACGGGGCGCACAGCCGGCTTCTGCGCCGGCAATGACCAGCCCGGCAGCATGAATCGGGGTTGGGGCAGGGGAGGCGGCGCCGGTGGCGGCGGTCGCCACCGCAACTGGTTTCATGCCACCGGCCTTACCGGTTGGCAGCGCGGCGTGCGCGGTGGAGCTGTCTGCAGCAAGCCGATCACCAGCGCCGCCCCGGCGGCTGATCGGGAAGCGCTCCAGCGCCAGATTGCCGAGCTCAAGCGCAATCTTGCCGCGCTGGAAGCAAGCCTGAGCGGATCCGCCGGGCCAGGGTCGGCCGTTGGGCCGGAGACCGGGACGGCGGGCCGATGAAGATCGCCATCACGGCGGCGGGGCCGGCTCTGGACTCTGCCAGCGACCCCCGCTTCGGTCGCTGCGGCTACTTCGTGATCGTCGAAACCGCCGACATGTCCGCCGTCGGTGTTGCGAACCCGAACATCGACCGCGGTGGCGGCGCGGGCATCCAGTCGGCACAACTCATGGCGAGCCATGGCGTCCAGGCCGTGCTCACCGGCAACTGCGGACCTAACGCCCACCAGACGCTCAGCGCCGCGGGCATCGCGGTGGTCATCGGCTGTACGGGTAGCGTCGCCGAGCTCGCCCGGCGCTATGCGGCAGGCGAGCTGAGCGGCGCCACGGGACCGAACGTGGACAGCCACGCCGGGCTGAAGCCGCGGCGATGAGCCGGCCGCTGCGCATCGCCGTGGCCAGCGGTAAGGGCGGCACCGGCAAGACGACCATCGCCACGAACCTTGCTGTCCTGCTAGCCGAGACGGGCGCTCGCGTTGCCTTCCTGGATTGCGACGTCGAGGAGCCAAACGGGCACATCTTCCTCGCGCCGACGCTCGCGACGCAAACGGCGGTCACGCTGCCCGTGCCCGTCGTCGATCCCGCGCGCTGTACGCTCTGCGGGGCCTGCGGGGACGCCTGCCGCTTCTCGGCGATTCTGCCCCTGCCGACCCAGGTACTGACCTTCCCCTCGCTCTGCCACGGTTGCGGCGGCTGTGCGCTCGCCTGTCCCGCCGGGGCAATCCAGGAGACGCCGCGGGCAATCGGTGTCGTCGAGACGGGGGTCGCCGGCCGGCTCGCGTTTCTCCAAGGGCGGCTCGATGTCGGCCAGGCGCTGTCGCCGCCGGTGATCCACGCCGTGCTGGCGGCCGCGCCCAGGGAGCACCTGCTCGTCATCGACGCGCCGCCGGGGACCGCCTGTCCGGTGGTCGCAGCCGTGAAAGGGGCGGACCTGGTACTTCTGGTCGCCGAGCCGACGCCCTTCGGCCTCAGCGACCTGCGGCTCGCCGTGGACACCGTGCGCGAACTCGGCCTGCCCTGCGCCGTCGTCATCAATCGCGCCGGCGCAGGCGAGGACGAGCTGCGCGCCTACTGCGCAGCGGAGCAGCTTGCTGTGCCCCTGGCGATTCCGGACGACCGCCGGGTCGCGGAAGCTTACTCCCGCGGTGAGCTGGCGATCGTCGCGCTGCCCTCACTGCGGACTGCCTTTCAGACGCTCATCGCCCAGCTGCCGGCGCTGGCGGCCGTGTCCCGCCCGCGGCCCGCCGCGCGCCCGCCGGCGCCACTCGAGCCTCCTGCTGCAGCGCCGCCGCCGCCGCCGCGCGCGGGAGACCTGCGCGAACTCGTCGTGCTCAGCGGCAAGGGCGGCACGGGCAAGACCAGCGTCGCCGCCTCCTTCTTCGCGCTCGCCGAGCGCGCGGCGGTGGCGGACTGCGACGTCGACGCCCCCGACCTGCATCTCGTCCTCGATCCCCGCGTCCTCGAGCGGGGCCACTTCGCCGGCGGCCGGACGGCGAGCATCGACACCGCACGCTGCGACGCCTGCGGCCGCTGCGTCGAGCACTGCCGCTTCGACGCGATCCAGCGCGTGGGGACGAACGGGAGCGCGACCTTTCGCGTCGATCCCCTCGCCTGCGAGGGCTGCGGTGTCTGCGTCGATTGCTGTCCGGTGGGCGCGGCGACCCTGCTGGAGACGGCGGGCGGCGAGTGGTTCATCTCGGCGACGCGGCACGGCCCCATGGCTCACGCTCGCCTCGGCATCGCCCAGGAGAACAGCGGCAAGCTGGTCTCGCTCG
This sequence comes from uncultured bacterium, assembly GCA_963695095.1. Classification (GTDB taxonomy): domain Bacteria; phylum Krumholzibacteriota; class Krumholzibacteriia; order JACNKJ01; family JACNKJ01; genus VGXI01. The sequence goes on from CAVOFT010000002.1 coordinate 10,770, forward strand.
TGCGGCGGCAGGGCGCCCATGTCGCCCTCGCCGGCCGGCGCGAGCTCTTGATCAGCGACGGCTCGCCGGGCATCGGCTGTCCGGTGATCGCCTCGATCGCCGGGGCGCGCCTGGCGCTCATCGTCACGGAACCGACACTCTCCGGCCTGCACGACCTGCGCCGCGTCGCCGAGCTCTGCCGGCAGTCGGGCGTGGCTGCGGCCATCTGCATCAACAAGGTCGATCTCAATCTCGAAGTCTGCGCGCAGATCGAGGCTGAGGCGGCTGTGCGCGGGATTCCCGTGCTCGGCCGCATTCGCTACGACGCAGCGGTGACCGCGGCCCAGGTGAAACGGCTGTCCGTCGTGGAGTGCGGCGACAGCCCCGCGGCCGCCGACATCCGTGCGCTCTGGGAGCGCGTGAAGCAGGCGAGCGCCTGAGCAAGCGAGGTGGGGAGCATGCAGGCCAAGCAGACGGCGGCGCCCGGCGGTGAGTCGCCGGCAAGGGAGGCGGCCAGCCAGGAGGTGCTGGCCAGGTTGGGGGCGAGGGAGCATCGCCACTGCCTGCTCTGCGGTGCCGCTCATCCCGGCGGCCTGCGCCTGGCCTTCGTAGTCCAGCCGGATGGCGCAGTCGAGGCAGTGATGCCGGGCCGCGCCTTTCTGGAGGGTTATCCGGGTATGCTCCACGGGGGCGCCATTGCTGCGCTGCTCGATGCGGCCATGACCAACGCGCTCTTCGCCCGCGGTCTCGTCGGCCTGACGGCGGAGCTGACGGTGCGCTTCCTCGCGCCCGTTCGTCTCGATCGGCCCGCCCTCGTGCGGGCGGCGCTCACCGGCGCCCGGGTCCGGCCTCCCTACTGCCTGCGGGCGGAACTCGAGCAGGACGGCCAGCGCGTGGCCCGCGCCACCGGCAAATTCCTGGCGAAGCCCCCGGGGAGTCCGCAGGAGCGACAGCCGTGAACGCGCGCTCGCCGCAGCTGGTCTACGGTCCCGTGCCCTCGCGGCGTCTCGGTCGCTCGCTGGGTATCGATCTCGTTCCCTTCAAGACCTGCAGCTACGACTGCATCTATTGCCAGCTCGGGCGAACCACCGTGCAGATAACCGCGCTGGCCAGCGGCATCTCGCTCGCTGGAGTGCTCGACGAGCTGGCGGAGCGCCTGGCCCAGGGTCCCACGCCCGACTACATCGGGCTTGCCGGCTCGGGGGAGCCCACGCTGCATCCGGAGCTGGGGCGCCTGATCGACGACATCAAGCGCCTGACGGCCGTGCCCGTGGCCGTGCTCACGAACGGCTCGCTGCTCTGGCGTCCGGCCGTCCGGGAGGCACTGGCGGCGGCAGATCTGGTGCTGCCCTCGCTCGACGCCGGCGATCCGGCCACCTTCCAGCGGGTGAACCGGCCGCACCCCGACATCCCCTTCGCGCAGATGGTGGAGGGCTTGGTCGACTTCGCGGCTGCCTACAGGGGCGAGCTCTGGCTCGAGGTCTTCGTCCTGCGCGGCATCACCGATGACGCGGCAGCGATCGCGAAGATCGCGGCGATCGCCGAGCGGATTCACCCGGCGCGGGTGCAGCTCAACACGGCGACGCGTCCGACCGCCGACCCCGATGCGCGGCGGGCGACGGCGGCGACACTGGCGCACCTCTGTCCGCACTTCACAGGCCGCTGCGAGGTCATTGCAGAGAGCCACCGGGCCGCGCGGGGTCCGGTGGCGAGCGACGCCGATCCCAAGCCGGCGATCCTGGCCCTGCTCGCGCGGCGCCCCTGCACCGTGGCCGACATCGCGACGGGACTGAACCTGCAGCCAAACGCGGTGGTCAAGGCCCTAGCTGCGCTCGACGCCTGTGGGGCCCTGGGCTGCGAGCGGCGGGCGGGGACCGTCTACTACGCAACGGCGAGGTCGCGATGAGCAGCGAGGTGGGCGAGGTCAGCGCCTGCTTCGCCGCGCATCGAGGCTCCAGGGTCCTGCCCCGGCAGCGGAGAAGTAGAGCCAGACGAAGCAATACAATGCTGCCGCCACGCCGCCGTTCTGCACGGGCCAGAAGCCCTGGGGCTGGTGGAACTGGAAGTAGGCCACGGCCATCTCGCCGGCGAGCAGGAAGGCGACGGGCCGCGTGAAGAGGCCCACGAGCATGAGCAGGCCGCCGCCCACTTCGAGCAGGCCGCCGATGCCGATCTGCGTGAGGAGCTTCGCGGTGCTGTCGTCCGGCGGCATGCCCATCGGCCAGGCGAAGAGCTTCATCGTGCCGGCCTGCAGGAACATGAGCGCGGCCACGATGCGCAGCAGGCCTTGCAGGGCGGGACCAGAGCGGATCCACTTCGCGAACAGGCCAGTCTCGGCCATGGCGGCACCTCCTGAGTTGCCGCAGGTGGGCATGGCAGGCTGCCGGCTGTCAAGGACCGGGGTTGGGGGGCTTGCAGCGCCGAGGGGGAAACGCCACTCCGCGGCAAGCCGGCGCTAGCGGTTCTCCTGCTCGAGTTCCCGGATCAGGCTCTGCAGATCGCCGGCCTCGAGCTGGATGGCGCCGCCCGCGTCCACCTTGACTTCGCTGATGCCGGGATGCTGGCTCTCGAGCTGGCGCAGGACGGCCTGCTGCTGGCGCGTCCGGGACAGCAGGCGCGAGCTCTGCCTGGCGAGATCGCGCAGCTGCAGACCGCCGAGAATGGTGTTCGCGAGATCCATCGGATTGCAGGGCTTGGCCAGGAAGCGGTAGACCTCTCCCTCGTTGATGGCGCGCACTGCGGCTTCGAGGCTCGCCTGGCCCGTGAGGATGATCCGAATCGTCTCCGGATGCTGCTTGCGCACCACGCTCAGCAGCTGCGAGCCCGACATCAGCGGCATCTGCTCGTCGGAGACCACCACGTCCACCTGCTGCTCAGCGAGCGCGGCCAGGGCCTCGGCGGCCGAATTCGCCGTGAGGATCCGGAAGGGAAACTTGCGCAGCGCCACGCGCAATCCGGTGAGGATCTTCGGCTCGTCGTCCACGAAGAGCACCGTGCTGAGGGTGTCGCTTGCCGGCGGCGTCCGGGCGTCCGCGCTCACGGAAGTCTGGTTCATGTCGATTCTTCTCCAGTCGGTGACTGGTGGGAGGGGAGCGGCGTCGCCGCGGGGACGACGGGGACGAGCGGCAGGCGAATCGTGAAGCAGGTGCCCTTGCCGAGTTCGGAAGTGAAGCGCAGCGTGCCGCCGTGCTTCCCGACGACGATCGCATGGGCGATGGCCAGGCCCTGTCCGGTGCCCTTGCCGACCGCCTTGGTCGTGAAGAAGGGCTCGAAGACGCGATCGCGGATAGCCTCGGGAATGCCGCCACCCGTGTCTTCGATGTCGATGCGCGCGCAGTCGCCCTCGCGGGCCGTGCGCACGCGGATGGTTCCCAGCGCGCCGCTCGTGCCGACGACATCGCCGATCGCATGGGCGGCGTTCACCAGCAGGTTGAGGAAGACCTGGTTCAGGTCGCCGAGGTGGCAGATCACGGGCGGCATCTCGCCGAATTCGGTGACCAGCTCGGCCACGTACTTGTACTCGCTGCGCGCGATGGTCAGCGTGGATTCGAGGGCGCGATTGAGATCTGCTGCGGCCTTCTCGTTCTGGTCCGGATGCGCGAATTCCTTCATCGCGCGCACGATGGTGGATATCCGCGAGACGCCGTCCTTGGCGTCGGCCACGGCGCCGGGAAAGTTCTCGAGCACGAAGTCGATGTCGACGGCGGCTTCGGCCGCCGCGATCTGCGCGCGCAGCTCCTCGTGCTCGGCAGTGGCCGACAGGTCGGCCAGCCGCCGCCGGACTTCCGCGAGGAGGGACTGGATCGGCGCGATGCTGTCGCCGAGGAACTGGATGCTGTCGCCCACGAATTGCGCGGGCGTGTTGATCTCATGGGCGATGCCGGCGGCGAGCTGGCCCACCGCCTGCAGCTTCTGCGACTGGCCGAGCTGCTCCTCGAGGCGGCGCTGCTCCGCCTCCGCCAGCCGCTGGGCGGTGACGTCGGCGATGAAGCAGGCGAACTGGCCCGGCGCGGGCCGGAAGGCCGACACCGCGAAGCGCTTGCCCATGGACGCGAGCTCGTCCTCGAAGTGAGCCGGCTCGCCGCTCAGCGCCACCTTGCCGTAGGTTTCGATCCAGGAGCGGTCGAGGTCCGGCAGGACCTCGAGGACCGTCCGCCCCAGGATCGCCGCTGCCTCGAGGCCGGTCATGCGCTCGAAGGCCGGGTTGGCGGCGAGGAAGCGGTAGTCCACCGGCCGCCCGGCGACGTCGCAGATGATCTCGTGCAAGGCGAAGCCGTCCAGCATCTCGCGGAAGAGCGTGCGGTAGTCCTGCTCCGCGCGGCGGAGGGGGGTGATGTCGTAGTAGGTGCCGAGCACGCCGACGATGGCGCCGTCGGCGGCGCGGAGGGGGAGCTTGCTCGTCAGCAGGTGGATCTGCCCGCCGTCGGGCGTTGTCTGCGGCTCCTCGATGAGGAGTCTGGCTTGCCCGCCTTCGATCACGGCGCGATCGTCGGCTCGGTAGAGCTCCGCCTGGTCGCGCCAGCCCATCGCGAAGTCGTCCTTGCCGATGACCGCCTCGGGCCCCGCGACCCCCGCATCCCCCGCGAAGGCCGCATTGCAGCCGAGGTAGACCAGGTTCTTGTCTTTCCAGAAGACCCGCACCGGGATGGCATTGAGAACGCCCTGCAGCACTTCGCGCGATTCCCGGAGCGCCTCCTCGGCGCGCTTGCGCTCGCTGATGTCGCTGCAGAAGCCGATGAAACGAGACTCCGACAGCTTCACGGAGGAGACGGACCACCAGCGCAGCTCGCCGCTCTTGGTGCGGAAACTGAATTCGTCATGCGCTTCGCCTGTCTCGGCGACAGCTCTGGAGTAGCGCATCCCGGCGGCGATGCCCTCTCGGCCCAGGAGATCGAGGATCCTCATGGCCAGCAGCTCGTGCTCCGCGAAGCCGGTCATGCGGCAGGCTGCCGGGTTGACCTGGACGTAGCGGCCCCGCTCATCGGTGACAAACACGCCGAGGGGCGTGTTCGCGATGTAGTCGCGGTGCCGCTGCTCGCTTTCCTGCAGCCTGCGATGCTCCTGCTTCAGCTCAGCGATGGCCCGGCCAGCGCTCTCGACCACGATGTTGACCAGCGTCCCGAGCTTCTGCACGCGCGCATCGGCGGAGTCCGTATGTACACGGAAGTCGAAGTTGCCGTCGGCGGCCTGGGAGAGCTGATCGGCGAGGCTGTCGATGTCTCGCGCCAGCGCTTCCCTCAGCTCCAGCTCAGTTTGCATGGCGACCTTTCCCGGTGAATCGCTCAACAATTCATCGGGTGCCGAGCGCCAGGACTTTATCGGAATCGCAAATGTGACTCTAAATAGTTACGTCTGCGACTCTTCCGGTGGCTTGATCGCGCGAAATGCGCGCCAGAGCAGCAGGTCGTAGGCGATCTTCATACCGGCGCCGATGACGAGCGGCAGGTAGAGCGACCCGGGGTCCATCAGGCTGCCGGCCAGGGCGGGCGCCACGGCCCAGCCGCCCAGGCGGACGAGATTGGTGATGCCCGAGGCGACGGTCCGCTCCTGGGGCTCGACCACGGCGAGCACGTAGGAACTGCGGGTGGGGACGTCCATCTCGACGAGCCCCTCGCGCAGCAGGAAGAGCGCAGCCGCCACCGGGAAGCTGGGCGCGAAGGCGACGGTGACCAGGAGCAGGCTGGAGGGGATGTGCGTGAAGACCATCGTGTTGACGAGGCCGATGCGGCCGGCCAACCAGGCGGCGGCCAGGTGCGAACCCGCGTTCATCAGGCGCGAGAAGAAGAAGAGCAGGCCGATCGCCATCTCCGGCGCGGCGAAGCGCGCGAAGAAGAAGTAGGAGAGCAGGGTGGTGGTCAGGAAGCCGCCGGCCAGGCTGTCGATGCCGAAGAGCGCCGAGAGGCGCAGGAGCAGGCCGCGGCTGCGCGGCGACAGGCGCTGGCGGCGGGCGCCCGCGCCCGGCTCGATGCCGGCGCGCAGGCGCAGGTAGAGCAGCGCCATCGCCAGGCCGAGCCCGGCGCAGAGGAACAGCGCGACGCGGTAGCCGCCGGCGCCGGTGGCGTCCCCGGAACGCAGCACCGAGGGCAGTCCGGCGAGCAGGGCGCCCAGCCCGTGGCCGATGTCCTGCAGCATCGTGTAGACGGCGATGGTCCGCGTGCGGCCGGCGTCCGTGGTCGTGGCGGGCAGGGCCGCCTGCTCGAGGATGAGCGCCGCGCCGCGGTCGCGGCCCATGCCGTTGAGCATGGCCACGAAGGCCGTGAGGGCGAGTGCTAGGGGACTGTTGCTGAGCGCGAAGGCCGCCGTGCCGAGCGCGCCGATGGCGGCCGTGCCCGCCAGGAAGCGCCGCCGGCCCAGGCGATCCGCGAAGGCGGTGGCGAGGATGGCGGCCAGCGCGGCGCCGGCGAGGCCGGCCGAGACGATGCGGCCGATTGCCGCCGCGTCGTGTCCCATGCGCGCGAGGTAGAGCCCCAGGGTCACGCCGATGAAGCCCGTGCTCAGGGCGCGCAGGAAGGCGGTGGTGTAGAGGATGCCGCGGTCGCGCATGCCGGCCTCCCTCAGATGAGTCCAGCGCCGAGCGCCAGGGCGATGGCGAGGTAGGGGATCAAGGCGCTCCTTGGGCTGCCCATCGATAACCGACATCGGGGTGGGCTGACAAGAGGGGGCTTGTTGAAGTGGGAATTCGATATCGGAGACATTCGCAGATATGGTAGATTTTCCCGTGACTGAAATCCCCGCTAGGCGGAGAGATGGCCGGGAGGTCCCCATGAATCGTATCGTCTATATTTGCATTGCGTTATGCCTTTCTCCGGGGCCGGCCCTGGCCAGCCTGATCAGCTCCACCGCGGCGGGCGGCTTCTGGGCCGTGGGGAGCACCTGGGTCGGGGGCGTGGTTCCCGGACCCGGGGATGAGGTCATCATCGCCGGGCCGGTGCACGTGACCGGCACCCAGAGCTGCGCCAGCCTGCTCGTCGAGCCGGCCGGACTGTTGCACACCGCCAGCAGCGGGCCGGCCACCCTGAGCGTGGCGGGCCCGGTCAGCAACGGTGGCCTCATCGAGAACGGCTCGTATTTCTTCACGCTCGAGCTGGGCGGCGATCTCACGAACAGCGGCAACTGGCTCAACAACCTGACCCGCATCACCGGCAGCGCCGATCGCAGCCTCAGCCAGGATGCCGCCGCCGTCTTTGCGAGCGCTCTCGTCTTCGCAACGGGCGCGGCGGGCGACCTGCTCGTCGAGACGCCCTGGGTCAAGTCCGGGGATCTGGACGTCACGGGCGGGCGCCTGCTGCTCGGCGCGAGCTGCCCGCTCACCGTGGACAGCGGGCGCATCAGCGGCGACCTGCGCATGAACGGCAATCCGCTCCATGCGCTGTCCTGGACCTATCTGCAGAACGCCACGCTCGATGCGGCGGTCATCTTCGGCGAGACCGACATCGCTGGCAGCGCGCACTTCACGGGCGGCCTGACCGTGAAGGACGGCCTGAAGCCCGCCGGATTCACCGGCGGCGGGCACATGACGGTCCAGGGCGGGCTCGTCAACGAGGGCCGGATCACGAACACGAGCTACGGCCTCACCATCAACTTGGCCGGCGACCTCGTGAACGACGGCGAGATCAGCTGCAGCTGGCTGCAGTTCGACGGCGCCAGCGTGCATCATCTGAGCATGGGACCCGCCGGCATCTTCGACGTGAGCATGTTCCTGCCGGAGTTCCAGGGCGGCAGCATCGTCGCCGACACGCCGCTGCTCCTGCGCGACGGCATGGGCCTGGCCGAAGGCGACCTGACCCTGGCGCCCGGCGCTGATCTCACCCTGCTCGGCTGGGGGAGCGTCGGCGGCGGCACCATCTACGCCAACGGGAACGCGATCGAGATGCACGGTCTGAGCGCCATCGGCGGGGTGACGATCGATCAGGCCATCCTCCGCGGGCGCGTGCAGATCAGCAACGTGGCGGACTTCACCGGCGGCGTCACCGTGGCCGACACCTTGCAGGGCTGGCCGACCGGCTGGGGCACGGCGAACATGAGCGTGAGCGGACTCCTCGTCAACGACGGCCTCATTCGCGACAGTGCCCAGGTGCCCATCGCGCTGCGGATCCTGAATGACCTGCAGAACAGCGGCGCCATCGAGAACGCGCGGGTGGTGGTGGCCGGCAGCGTCGATCAGGTGATCGGCGCCGGACCGGGCATTGCCGCGCCCGAGTTCGTGCTGGAGTCCGGACTGAACGGCGGCAGCTACCAGTGGTTCAGGAACGGCCAGCCGCTGGCCGGCGAGACGGCCGCCCAGCTCATGCTGGCCGGTGTCGCTGCGGCGGACTACGGCGTCTACCACTGCGAGGTGGACGGCGGCAGCTACGTGTCGCGGAGCATCGCCATCGGCGAGTTCGCCGATCCCACCGCCGCGCCGCCGCTTGCCGTCTCGGCGCGGCTCGCGCAGAACCACCCCAATCCCTTCAATCCGGCCACCGAGATCGCCTTCAGCCTGGCAGCGGCCGGGCAGGCGCGGCTGACCGTGTACGACTTGGCCGGGCGCGAGGTCGCCCGCCTTGTCGACGGTTCGCTGCCTGCCGGCGAGCACCGCGTGAGCTGGCGTCCGCAGGGGCTGGCCTCAGGGATCTATCTCTACCGCCTCGCCGCCGGCGGGCGGGTGCTCGTGGGCCGCGCCACGCTCCTCAAATGAACTTCCTCGCCTCCACCTGCGCGCGACAGAGCTGCGCGGCGGTGCGCCAAGCGAACACACCGGCCATTAAGAGACCCGGCGCGAAATCCGTGCCGGGTCCTTTTTTGGGCGAGCGATCTCGCCTCCAGCCCGCGCGCGTTGTTTCGCGCGCGGGTGGAGGCGAGGGAGCTCATTTCAGAAGGATCATCCGGCGCGTCTCCTGCAGCTCGCCGGCGCTGATCCGGTAGAAGTAGACGCCCGAGGCCTCGCCGCTGGCGTCCCAGCGCAGCTGGTGCTCGCCCGCGGCGAACTCCTCGTCGGCCAAGGTCGCCACGCGGCGGCCCTGGATGTCGAAGATGAGCAGCTCCACCCGCTCGGCTTCCGGTAGGCTGAACTTGATCGTCGTCACCGGATTGAAGGGGTTCGGGTGGTTCTGGCCCAGCGCGTACTCCGCGGGCAGCTCGATCACCCGCGGTTGCTGGGTGAGCAGGGTGCCGCCCGCTCCCGCGAAGCCCGCGGTCTGGCCGCGGAAGGTGATCTGGTCGATGTAGATGTCGTCGCTGTCGTTGCTGGCGTCGCACTGGAAGCGGATCTTGGCGTTCGTCGGGTAGCTGTAGCTCGCCCGCGGGATCTGCACGGTCGCCGTGTAGAAGCTGCCGTTGTTGAAGCTGGTCCCCCGCGCGAAGCTGGCCACCGTCTGCCAGGCGCTGCCGTTGTAGTACTGGAGCCAGAAGTCCTCGCCCGTCTCCATGCTGATCGCGATGAAGTAGAACTCCACCTCGAGGTCGACATAGGCCGACACGTTGTAGCCGGCCGTGTGGTAGAACGACGAGCTCGTGCCGCTGTTGTCCTGGATATCGATGGCCGCGCTGCCCTGCCAGGCGTAGGTGCCGCCCGTGTAGCGCAGGCAGTCCGTGCCGCCGTCCGTGTAGCTGCCGAAACCGCTCTCGAAGTCGTCGTAGGTGATGGTCTGCCAGGTGCCGCCTGTCGGCTGGGTCACCGTGATGTAGGCCGTCTTGGTCTCGGGATCCGAACCGTAGGCGTTGCTCGCCGTCAGGCTCACGGTGTAGCTGCCGGCCGTCGCGTAGCTATGACTGGGACTCTGCGCGGTGGACGTGCCCCCGTCGCCGAAGGTCCAGCTCCAGGCCGTGGGCATGTTCGTGGAGGCGTCGGTGAACTGCACCGCCAGCGGGGCGAGGCCCTCCGTCGGCGTGCCGCTGAAGGCCGCCACCGGCGCCGCGCCGGCGTAGCCCGTGACGCTGATGTCGTCGAAGGCCATGCCGTCCGTGGCGATCGGGTAGTTGTCGTACTGCTGGAACTTCACGACGAAGGTGGAGCTCAGGCTGAGCCCGTTGGCCGCGCAGAGGGCGTCCACGTCCAGGGCGAAGTTGTACCAGATGTTGTTCGTGTAGCTGGCGCCCGGCAGGTTGAAGACCTTGACGAAGCTGCTGCCTCCGTTGGCCGAGAAGTAGACGCCGTCCTGGGTGTGCGTCTCGTCGCCGAAGTCCTTCCACCAGAAGCTGAGATCCACCTGTGCCAGGCCGGCCAGGTCCAGGCGCAGCCAGGCCTCGTTCTGGGCATAGGTGCCGCTGGTCGAAGTGTCCATCGTCAGGTGCCGCGTGCCCGAGTGCGGCGTGTTGGCCGTGGTCACCAGGATGCGCCCGGGCGAGGGGCTCACCGTCGCCCAGTAGCCGTCCAGCACCCCGGACTCGAAGCCCGTGCTGTAGGGCAGCGTCGCCCAGGTGCCCGCAGGATTGGTCACGGTGATGTAGCCCGTCTTCACCTCGGCGTCACTGCCGACGCTGTTGGTGGCGGTCAGGCTCACCGTGTAGCTGCCGGCCGTGGTGTAGCTGTGGCTGGGATTCTGTGCCGTCGAGCTGCCGCCGTCGCCGAAGGTCCAGGCCCAGCTCGTGGGCAGGCCCGTGGACTGGTCGGTGAAGCTCACGGCCAGCGGGAAGTTGCCGGTCGTGGGGCTGCCGATGAAGGCCGCCACCGGCGCCACCGGGCCGCCGCCGCCACCCACCGCCGCCGCCGCGTCCACCATGCCGTAGCCGGTGTAGCGGTCCCAGCCGGCGCCGGACTCCACGGAGGTGATGTCCTGGGCCGTGTTCACGAGCTGATTGCGGATCTGCACATTGGTCCAGGTCGGGTTCTTCGACTTGATCAGCGCGCAGACACCGGCCGCATAGGGCGTGGCGCAGCTCGTGCCGTTGAAGAAGGGCTCGTAGTCCCCGCTGCGATAGCCGCCGCTGCCGATGATGTCCGTCGTCGGCAAGATGGTGGGGGCGATGATGTCCACGGCGCCGGCCGCATTCGCGGTCGTGACGCCATAGTTGGAGCCCCACCAGCGCTCGCCGTCGCAGGTGTAGCCGTTGGGATCGGTGCTGACGCCGGGGTTCACCTCGCCGCTGCTGGAGGAGCTGCGCTTGCGCTCGCCGCAGGGGCTGGCGGCGCCGACGCCGATCACGTTGGCGTGGATGGCCGGGTAGCTGATCGTGCTCATGTTCTCGTTGCCGGTGGCGGCGAGAATCACGCAGCCCGCGTTGTAAGCGTAATTGATCGCCGTGTCGGTGGCCGGGTCGCTCGAGATCGCCGCGCCCAGGCTCATGCTGATGATGTGGGCGCCGTTGTCGGCGGCCCAGTAGAGCGCGTTCTGGATGTAGCTGAAGTACATCGACCCGGCGCTGTTGGCCACCTTGCAGGGCATGATGCTGGAGCCGGCGGCAATGCCCGCCGCACCGATGCTGTTGTTCACCGAAGCGGCCACGCCCGCGCAGCAGGTGCCGTGGCCGGCGCCCGTGGCGTCGTCGTCGGGGTTGCTGTCGTTGTTGCCGAAGTCGTAACCGGCGACCCGGCGCAGGTCCGGGTGATCCACGTCCACGCCGCTATCGAGGATGGCGATGATGACGCTGGCCGATCCGTAGCCCTGGCTGGCGTCCCAGGCGGCCTGGGCGTTGGCGTCGAAGCCCGGCGTGCCCACCGTGGTGGCCAGGGTGTGGTCATAGGTGCCGCCCCAGTCCAGACCCGGCAGCTGGGCGGTGTTGTTGTGGCCCCAGTGGCTGGGGTGCAGGGGATCGCTGGGCACGGCCATCGGGAAGGCCCGCCAGTCCAGGGACACCGCCTCCACGTCGGGGTCGGCCGCGAAGTCGCGCGCCAGGGCGAGCAGATCGCGACCTGCCGCGATGCGCAGCAGGAACCAGCGGTCCACGCCCAGTTCCACGCTGAGGGCGGCATTGCGCGGCGCATCGTAGGGGCGCTCGACGGCGCTCACGCCGGCCGCGGCGGCCAGGGCGTCCACGCCGGGCAGGCCCGTGCGGGCCGTCCGCAGCGTCGCCCCGCGCTGCAGGGGCAGATCCAGGCTGGCGCGCTCCATCGCCTCCATGCGGAATTGAACGAGCAGCCGGTCCGGCGCGTAGGGCAGCAGGGCCGCCGCGTCCGGCTGGAAGCCGTTCTGGGCGGGGGCGAAGGGCCGCGGCGCGAGCGTGCGCGCGGCGTCGGCATCGAAGGCATTGAGTGGATCCGCGCCCATGGCCGCTGCAGGCAGCAGCCAGAGGAGCACGAGCAGACCGATCGCGAACTTCTTCATCGGTGATCTCCCCTCGAACAGGTGATGGACTGTGGCCATGCTGGATGTCAGGCGAAAACCAAGACCAACCTGCGTGGGGCCCGTCCGCTGGGCGGGGCCCCGGATGCCGGGTCGATGTGCGCAGCAATTCTATTCCCGCCGGGGAGCGGCCTGCAAGCGGAGGCATGCGGCGATCGGCCGCTGGCGGCGATTCCCCGCCATCGCGTATACTGGCCGGAAGCTTGCTTCGCGTCTCCCGCGGCGCCCGTCCGCATCGATCCCATCCGGGGAGTCCGCTCGTGCCCATCCTGTCGACCGCCTGTCTGCTCGGCCTCCTGCTGCTCGGCGCCCAGCCCGCCCTCGGCCTTCCACGAGGGCGGCGTGGCGACCTGTGGCGCCTGCCACATCCTGCATGGCAGCGAGGACGGCCTGCCCGCCGATCCGGGCCTGCCCGGGGGCGTCAGCGGCCTGCTGCGCTTCGCCTCTTCCACGGACCTGTGCCTGTCCTGCCACGCAACCGCCCTCGGGGCGGTGCTGGCCGGCGATCCGGCCTACCCGCCGCCCGAGCGCGGGCCGGGCAATTTCGTCTTCCTGTTCGCACTCAACCTGAATGACGCTCCGGACGGGCTTTTCTACCCGATCGGCGGCCACCGCGCGGGTCACAGCCTGGTTTCGGCCGATCTCGGCCTCTTCGAGGATCCGGATCACCCGCAGGCGCCGGGGGGCGACTACCCCGCCGACGCGCTCGGCTGCACGAGCTGTCACGATCCCCACGGCAATACCAACTACCGCCTGCTGCGCGGCGCGGGGGAGCAGGACGCGGCCGGCTACAGCTTCCACTACCCCGCTCCGCAAGGCACGGGGCCGGCGCTGGACGGGCCGCCCGAGGCGCTCGCGAATCACACGGCCTACCAGGCCGGCTGGTCGGAGTGGTGCGCCAATTGCCATGGCTTCTACCACGATGAGTCCGGCGCCGGCTTCGCGCATCCTGTGGACCGGCCGCTGGACGGCGAGGCGCGCCAGTCCTACAACGGCTACGCCGGCCCGGACAACCCCACGGGCGGCGACTACTGGACCGCCTACCTGCCCGAGGTGCCGCTCGAGCAGGCGAGCATGGCCGTGGACGGCACGGCCGGCGCCTTTCAGGACTGCCGCGTCACCTGCATGAGCTGCCACCGGGCCCACGCCACGAGCGCGCCGGCCGCCACCCGCTGGGATCCCAACGTGAACTTCCTCGACGAGGACGGCCAGGTCTCCGGCTCCTATCCCCTGCCCAATCCCTACGCCCACCCCGCGCAGCGCGCCCTCTGCGTGAAGTGCCACTACGAGGAGTCCACCGAACACGGGCAGGGCGCCGCCTGCCTGAGCTGCCACCGGGACCTGCACGACTGAGCAGGGCTGGCCTCCGCGGACGCCTTGTGCTATGAGTGGGAATCCCCCACCTGAACCCAAGGAGTCCGCATGGCCAGTTTCATCTTCAAGGGCAGCTCGCACAGCACGGTGGGCGAACTGCCCCGCGTGGGCAGCGCTGCCCCGGATTTCCGCCTCGTCAAGACCGACTTCTCCGTGCTCACCCTCGCCGATCTCAAGGGACAGCGGGTGGTCCTGAATGTCTTTCCCAGCCTCGCCACTGGCGTCTGCTCGGCCAGCATCCGTCGCTTCAATGCCGAGGCCGCGGGGCTGAAGAACGCGACCGTCCTTTGCGTGTCGATGGACCTGCCCTTCGCCCACAAGAGCTTCTGCGAAGCCGAGGGGCTGGACCGCGTCGTGCCCTGCTCCGACTTCCGCGACGGGGCCTTCGGCCGGACCTATGGCATGAAGATGGCCGGCGGCGATTGGACAGGCCTGCTCGCCCGCTCGGTGATCGTGCTCGACACGGCCGGCAAGGTGCTGCACAGCCAGCTCGTGCCGGAGACCGGGAGCGAGCCCGACTACGCCGCCGCCCTGGCCGCTCTCGCCTAGCCCCCGGCCCGCGGCCGGTCCCCCCGACCTTGCTGCCGAAATGCCTGCCGCCGGCCCGCCCGGCGGCAGGCGAGGGCAGGATGCGCCCTTACTCGGCACCGCCTGAACCCCGATTCCAGTCAAGAAGCTGCCCCGGAGAGCCGATTCCCCTAGCGGGCAGGGGCGCTCGCCCGACCGCGAGCGTCCGCCTTTCGCCCTGACCGCTCGGGTTCGCCGATGGCAATCAAGGTCCGGGATGGGGAGACCATGTTTCAGAGGCCGCGCCGGCTCAGTCTACTGATCGCCCTCGCCTCGCTGCTCGCCGGGGCGGGCGGCGTCATCGCAGCGCCCTGCTACGTCGCCAGCGGCAACTACGTCGGCGACGGCGGCAATGCGCGCGCGGTCGCGGGCCTGGGCTTCCAGCCTGTCGTCGTCATCGTCAAGGGCAACCGCAACGATGGCGCCGTCTGCCGCAGTACCGACATGCCCGTGGGCTACTGCAAGCATCTCTCCGGCGCCTGGGACCTGCAGGCGAATCGCCTGCTCAGCCTGGATCCGGATGGCTTCAGCATCGGTTCCGATGCCGATGTGAACGCCTCCGGCAGCAACTATTACTGGGTGGCCTTCAGCGCCGGCGACGAGATCCGCGTGGGGAGCTACACCGGCTGGACCATCGCCAACCAGACCGTCACCGGCCTGGGCATCGATCCGGACCTCGTGCTCGTGATGGGCGAGGGCGCCACCCGCGCCTGGCACCGCAACCGGGAGATGACGGCGGGCTACAGCCTGCCCTTCAGCACCGAGACGGCGACCACGAATCGCATCATCGATCTCGTCGCCGACGGCTTCCAGGTCGGCACCTCATCGGACGTGAATGCCGCCTTCACGCGCTACCACTACATCGCCTGGAGCCAGTCGCCGGGTCACCTGGCCGCAGGGCGCTACTGGGGCAATGGCCTGGACAACAGCGCCGTGGAGCTGGGCGGCTTCCAGCCCGACTACGTCCTGGTGAAGTCCGGCGGCTCCACCAGCGGCGCCCAGCGCCCCTCCGCCCTGGCCGGCGACGCCACGCAGAGCTTCGATGCGCTGGCCAACTACGCCAACGCCATCCAGGCCCTCACGGCCACGGGCATCGAGCGGGGCTCCAGCGCCGCGGTCAACCAGAACGGCCAGGCCTTCTTCTGGCTGGCTGCGCGGGGGGCGGACCACGCCGAACTGAGCCTCGCGCTCGAAGCCGATGATCTCACGCCCCAGCCGGGGCAGACGGTCCTCCTCACCCTGAGGCTCGCCAACGCTGGTCCGCGCACGGCCCAGGGTGTCGAGCTTGCCGTGCCGGAGCCGGAGGGCCTCGTCTTCGAGTCCGTCATGGTGGAAGGCGTAGCCGGGGACGCCGGCGCCGGCGCCTGGGCCATCGCTCCGCTGCCGGCGGGCATGGCAACGAGCGTGGAGATCAGCGCGCGGGTGCTGGAGTCGGTGGTCGGCACGATCGCCGTCACGGGAAGCATTGCGGCGGCGGCCCTGCCGGATCTCCACCCCGCGGATGACAGCGCCACGCTCCTGCTGCAGTTGCCCGGCGCGGACCTGAGCCTGGCCCTCAGCGCCCTGCCCTCCGTGGTGGAAGAGGGCGATTCCCTGTGGCTGGCCATCGATCTGCACAATGGCGGTCCGGACGCCGCCACCAACGTCCAGGTGCTGTTCGCGCTGCCGGCCGGGCTGGGCTACCTGGCCCATCAGGCGAGCGCCGGCAGCTACAATCCCGCCTCGAGCAAGTGGCAGCTCGCCACCTTCGCGGCCGGCGCCACCGCGACGCTGCGCATCCAGGTCTGGGCCCTGCCCGGCAGCGAGGGCGGGCTCTACACCGCGACGGCCGCGGTCACGGAAGCGCTGCCCCCCGATCCCACGCCGGCCGACGCGGCCGCTGCCGTCGACATCGCCGTCACCGCCTTCGAGCTGTTCACGCTCTCCGCGCTGGGCGACACCTGGATCGAGGAAGACCATCCCTACGACGAACACGGCGATGAGATTGAAATGAAGGTCCGGCGCCGGTCGGGCGCCGACCGCTGGACGCTCCTCGGCTTCGATCTGACGAGCGTTCCGCCGGCGAGCCGCGTGCAGTCCGCACTGCTGCAGGTGACCGTGCAGTCGAAGGACGACAGCGGCTTGCCCGTGAACATCCATCGGGCGACAAGGGCCTGGAACGAAACCACCATCAACTGGAACGGCTTCGGGGAGGCCGTCGATCCCGAGCCGGCCGCCAGCTTCCTGCCGCTCATCCAGCAGATGTACAGCATCGAGATCGGCGGGCTGGCCGCCGACTGGGTGGCGGGCACCTCGCCCAATCAGGGCCTCGCCTTCCTCGCCAGCTCGTGGGACAGGGAGTCCAAGTACTACACGAAGGAGGAGGCCAACTCGAGTCGCCGTCCCCGCCTGCTCGTGTACACCTCGGGGCTCGCCGACCTAGCCGTCGCCCTGGGCGTCGATGACGCCGAGCCCGACGTGGGCCAGCGCCTGCGCTTCACGGCCACGGTGCAGAACACGGGCCCTCGCGCCGCGGACGGCCTCGCGCTGCGCGCGGCCCTGCCCGTGGGTCTGGAGTTCGCCGCCGCCGCCCCCAGCGCCGGCGCCTACGACGCCGCCCGCGGGCTCTGGATCCTGGGCCGGCTGGCCCAGGGCGCCAGCGCCACCCTGCTCCTGGATGCCGACGTCCCTCCAGGCAGCGCCGGCCTCACCCTGGTCGACAGCCTCAGCGTGGCGAACTGCGCCCAGGCCGACCCCGATCCCGGGGACAACGCCGCGGCGATCAGCCTGCGCGTACGGGCCGCCGATCTCGCCCTCTCCCTCGCGGTCGATGAGCCCAATCCGCTGCCGGGTGCGCTGATCAACTACGAGCTGCGCGTGGACAACCTGGGCCCGGATGCGGCCACGGCCGTCGTCCTGCGCGACTCCCTGGCCGCCGGCCTCGCCTTGCAGAGCGCGACGCCGAGTCAGGGCAGCTTCGATGACCTCGGCGGGCTCTGGCAGGTCGGCTCCCTCGCGGCCGGCGCCTGGGCCACCCTCGAGCTGGCCGTGCAGCTGCAGGCCGAGGGCGAGCTGGAGCACCTGGCCTGGCGGGTCGGCGCCGATCAGGGCGACCCGGTGGCGGCCAACGACACGACGCGCCTGACGGTGACCCCGGCCGCGGCCGACCTCGCCCTGGCCATGAGCGTGGACGACGATACGGCGGGCGAAGGCGAGCCCCTCAGCTTCACGCTGATCGTGACCAACCTGGGTCCCCAGGCGGCCACCGGCGTGCAGATCGGCGACCTGCTGCCGGCCGGCCTGCTCTACCTGGGCGACACGCCGAGCCAGGGCATCTACCTGCCGGCCAGCGGCCTGTGGGCCCTGGGCGACCTGAGCGCGGGAGCGAGCGCGACCCTGGTTCTCGACGCCACGCCGGCCCCCGGCACGGCGGGCAGCGAGATCGAGAACAGCGCCGAGCGCATCGCCTCGACGCCGGCCGATCCCGAGCCCGCCAACGACAGGGCCGGCGTCCGCATCGCGGTGGGCGGCACCGACCTCGCGCTGGAGCTCAGCCTGGATGCCGAGGCGGCCGACCCTGGCGACCTGCGCCTGCTGACCCTCGTCCTGCGAAATCTGGGCTCTCAGCCGGCGAGCGGAATCAGCGTCCGTGACAGCCTGCCGGCGGGCCTGCTCTTCGAGTCCGCCAGCCCCGAGCTGGGTGGCTACGATGCCGGCGCCGGCCTCTGGAGCCCGGACACGCTCGCCGCGGGGGACAGCCTGCAGCTCCGGCTGGAGGCGCGGGTGGCCGGCGGCTGGGCGGGCCAGCAGCTCCTCACGCGGGCCTGGATCGCGGCCGCCGACCAGGCCGACCCCACGGCCGCGAACGACTCGACGAGCGCGGCCCTCCTCGTCCGGGCCGCTGACTTGACCCTCGGCCTGGAGATCGACGACGACTCGCTCGAGGTGGGCGAGGCCTGTGAACTTCTCGCCACGCTGGCGAACGCCGGCCCCCAGCCCGCGGTGGGGGCCGGCGTCCT